>CAXXGQ010000001.1:0-11831 GCA_963668275.2 Dehalococcoidia bacterium | reverse complement strand
AGGCATCCCCTACCAGCCGCACGGACACCACAACCAGGTCAACTCCAACCTCGATACATGGCACATAGACGTGGGCGGCGACGTTCGCATGGGCCAGATCACCTACGCCTATATTGACGGCCGGTGCGAGGGCTGGCTTCCGCGCGGCGACGTGATAGTGGACGTGGCGCGCGGCTTCGAATACGAGCCTCTGCGGACCAAAGTACGCATCGAGCCGGGCCAGCGGACGTTGGAACTCCGAATCAAGCGCTGGATAGACATGAACGCCCGACGCTGGTACAGCGGAGACTCCCACGTACACTTCCTCTCGACGCAGGGCGCGCACCTGGAGTCGAGCGGCGAAGACCTCAACGTGGTCAACCTGCTCCAGTCCCAGTGGGGCAGCCTCTTCACCAACACCGAGGACTTCACCGGCAGGGCGAGCGTCCTGCAGAACGGCGGCAACATCGTTTACGTCTCCCAGGAGAACCGCCAGCACTTCATGGGACACATGATACTGTGGGGCCTGAAGGAACCCGTTATGCCCTGGTGCTCGGACGGCCCCGGCGAAGCCGAGATCGGCGGCCACATGGAAACCACGCTCGCTCACTGGGCCGACGAGGCCCACGCGCAGGGCGCTTGGGTCATCAATCCCCACTTCCCGAACCCGAACGGAGAGCCGGCCGCGCTCGTCGCCACCGGGCGGCTGGATGGCGTCGAAATGCTGCGCCAGACCCGTCCCAACCACATGGAGTACTATCGCTACCTGAACTGCGGCTACCGACTTCCGCTCGTCGGTGGCACGGACAAGATGAGCGGCGACGTGCCGGTCGGCCTGTACCGCACCTACGCCCTGCTGCCCGACGACCAGGAATTCAATTATGAGAACTGGTGCCGCTCCGTCGCGGCGGGTCGGACCTTCTTGAGCGGAGGGCCTATCATCCACCTCTCAGTCGAGGGCAACGAGGTCGGCGACACGCTGTCCATTTCCGGGCCTGGAAGCGTCGAAGTCCAGGCGTGGGCCGAGAGCGTCCTGCCCGTCTTCTCCCTGGAGATAGTCCAGAACGGCCGGGTTGTGGCCCGTACTGACAGCCGCAGCGGAAGTCGCAGGCTCAAACTGAAGGAAAAGATTCAGGATTGACGGACACTCATGGATAGCGGCCCGGACAGGGCGCGTTCGACTACTTCGACATCGTTCCGCATCACGACGTATGGAATCGTGGCGTGTTCGCTCACACCTCCCCGATTTACGTCGCCTGCGGAGGCGAGTGGGATATGTTCGACCCGGCCACCGCCCAGTATATGCTCACGCTCATAGACGGCGACCTGGCATACATCAGGGAGAGCGCGGGCGCGCGGCCCCCCGGATCGGTCACCCACCGGCACGGCGAGGACGACCACCTTGCCTACCTCCAGAGGCCGTTCCTGGAGGCGCGGGACGCGATTCTGAGCAGGATTAGGAGATAGCGATGAGCAGCAATAGCGCGTTGGTGGCCAACCTGATAGTGCAAGTGGGCAGGCGCGTCAGACGCGGCACGCCGATTGACCAGGCCATGCGACACACCGTCGCCCAATACTGGCAGAGCATAGACCCCGACACCGTGCGCGAGGCCGAGCGCGACGCCTGGGCCCTGATGAACCAGGTAGTCAGCGAGAAATACCCCGACCACCCGGACATCCGCGCCATCCAGAACAACGACGAACTTCTGCAATTCCTAAGATCAGCCCAGCAGAAGGCGCGCGAAACGGACTAGACCGTGTTGACACTTATCGTCATTCCCGCGAAAGCGGGAATCCAGACCTGTCCACTGCGGCCTGCCTAGTCGTAATTTAGCTTGTACGGGATGTCAGTCAGGAACAAACGTCGCTGAACCCGCTATCTTTCCAGAAACTCCACCAGCCACCCTGTCGCCGTATCCATGTCCCGTAACTCGCACTCCCAGGTCGTCATAACCGACCACCCCATCTCTTCCAGCAACGATAGATTGCGCTCGTCCCTGTCCCTGATTCCCCTCCAACTTCGCCACCCAGTAATCTCGGTTCGACGCCGGAATCCGCACCCGACCGCAGCCTCGGTGATAATGCCAGAAACACCCATTCACGAACACTACCTTCCTGCGCGACGGAAACACCAGATCCGGACGCCCGGGCAAATCCGACCGATGCAGCCGGTAGCGATACCCCAGCCCATGAAGCAGCCGACGCACCTTCATCTCAGGCTTCATCCCCTTCGATTTCACCCGCGACATTATCCGGCTGCGGACTTCCGGCGATACTGTGTCCACCATATCAGCGCCCCCGCTAGAGGAATGTCACCCAATCATCACTGTACCCGACACTCTCAAGCACCTGCTCGGGATTCTGCGGCTGAGGCTTTTGAACTTCAAACGAGCGGGCGGAGCCACTCACTTCCTGGATGATAGTGAATTGGGAACCGTTAGGCTGCCATGTGAAAGAATGGTAGCCATCCTGAATTCTGAGACCTTCTAGGTTGTTCCATCGATTTAAGCGCCATGTATAGTCGGATGGGTCAAACAGTTCTGTGGACAGCTCAAAAATCTTGAAAAGAAAAGATTCCATATTGCGAATGAGGACTATTCGTCTGAGTTGCGAGTATTCCTCCATGGCCTCCTCGACTCGTGCGTTCCAGATTTCCAGCACCTGGCGACCTGTCTCTTGTACATTAGCGAGAGGCTCGTGGTTTTCGTATGAGTAGCCTACGTTATTCCGTCCCGAGATTAATCGTACTCGATTCGTACGTTCAGGATGGTTTGCATGGACGGTTTTTGCTGACCAAGCGGTACTGCCGAGAGCAACATCTGCCAATCCAAGTGGTCTGCTGAAGTGAGTCGCGCCAAGAGACGCGGCGAATATGTCTCCCCAGTCGTCACCGGATAGCTGGACTCTTCCGACCGCGCTCAAGTAAACGATATTGCTTGCGATTGACAGAATAATAGAGTCCGGAATCTGTCCCAACTGGTACGGCGTCGAACTCGTTCGTCTTCCGCGCAGCCTCGGCCCTCGATAATCCATGAACCATCCTCTCCAAAACCGCTTTCGCCACCGGCGCCGGAACCGCGTTGCCCGTCTGCTTTCTTATCTGCTGGTAGCTGCCCGGCAGTTCAAACCATTCAGGAAAACCTTGGAGCCTCAGCATCTCCCTCGGCGTTAGCCGCCTCTCACCATTCACCAGCAAGTAATTATACGACGCCCCCGCCCGCAGAGCGCACGAAAACGGGTGGCTGCTCACGTTGCCCCCCTTATTCTCATGCCAGATAGCCAACTTATGCTCGCTCCGGTGCTTAGCCAACCGCTTGCGCCGTATATGCTCGCTTGCGAAATAGCGGTCCGCGACGTCCCTTTCCAGAACAGTATCCAGCGAAGGATGCTCCCCAGGCGGCTCAGGCCACTCGAACGCGACCGAACCGTCCCGGAACCCCACGATGAACGTCCGCTCCCGCTTCTGCGCCAACCCGAAGTCCAGCGCGTTCAGAACCTTCCAGTCCGTCCGATACCCCAACTCTTCCAGAACCTCGATAATCCTGGCCAGGGTCCGGCCCCGATTGTGCGAGGACAGTTGTCGCACGTTCTCCAACAGCGCGGCGGCGGGCCTCTTCGCCTCAATCGTCTCCGCCAAGTTGAAGAACAACGTCCCCCGCGCGTCCTCGAACCCCCGCATCGCGCCGATGATACTGAACGGCTGACACGGAAACCCCGCCATCAGAACGTCATGGTCTGGAATCGCGTCAGGGCGAATCTCCGTAATATCCCCTGCCGGTTCGATCCCGAAATTGTGCCGATAAGCGCGTCGCGCCTCCGCGTCAATATCGCAGGCGAAGACGCAATCCATACCCAGCTGCGCCGCCGCCACGTGAAAGCCGCCAATCCCACAGAACATATCCGCGAATCTCAGCGGTGAATCGAAACTGTTATCCATATCCGCACGTCCGAATCGTTGGATAGAATCCCGTCCTCTCGTGAGTTGAATGGTACAAAGGCGCTAGAGTCGGTGTCAATCATCTAGCGGCTCTCGCTCACGCAAAACTATACATACATCTTTCCACTGTGCTACAATGCCCTCAATATCGAACAAAAGTACTTAGATGTTTAGACAAATAAACCCAAATTTATCCAATCAACCAAGCCAACCCCGAAAAAACCCTCGGAACTGGGAAATACAGGGATTTGCAGGCGGAATGCAGGCGCCGGACCCTTACCAGACCAGCCAGCAGCCTGCCAGCAGACCGCCTGCGCGCGCGCCAGCAGCGCCATCATAGCCATAAATCCGAATATATCAGGAGCGTCCAAAATGGCCCGAACGGGAATCGTACTCTACCACGGCATTGACAGCGGCGAGGAGCTTGCCAGCTACGCGCGCATGGCCGAAGACGCCGGCTTCGACTCCCTCTGGGTCACCGAGAGATACTTCCACGAAGAAACCTTCTCCATGCTCGGCTACCTCGCCGCCCGCACTGAGCGCGTCAGGCTCGGAGTCGGCGTAGTCAACCCGTACACTCGCCATCCCGCCCTTCTCGGGATGGGAGCCGCCACCCTCGACCGGCTCAGCGGCGGCCGGATGACGCTCGGACTCGGACGCAGCGACGCCGAGGTGATTTCAGGGCGCATGGGCATGGAATACCGCGCCCCGCTGTCCAGGATTCGCGGAACGGTCGCCTCTCTCCGCGATATGTGGAGCGGGAAACGAGGCTCCGCCGAGTACGCCGGCGTCAGGCTCCACAACGTCGGCCTCGCCATCCTGCCCGTCCAGGACTCGCTACCCGTCTATCTCGCCGCCATAGGCCCCAGGGCGCTCGAACTAGCGGGCGAGGTGGCGGACGGCGTTCTGCTCAACGCCTACGCCCCAGTCGAGTATATACGATGGGCGGTGGGACAGGTGAAGACAGCCGCCGCCAACGTGGGCCGCGATCCAAGCTCCATAGATATAACCTGTATGCTCATCGTCCGCCTGACCGACGACCCCGAAGCGATGCTGCCCTCACTCCGCGAGCGCGTAGCCCGCCTCATCGCCGAGCCGTTCGTAGGCGAAGCGCTGCTGGGACATGGAGGCTTCGACACCTCCATCCTCGCCCCCGTCAGGGAACTCATCGCGGCGGGAGACGAGTCCGGCGCGGCCCGCTACGTCTCAGAAGAACTCGCCGAAGCCTGCTACCTACTCGGCGACGCCAACAGGTGCCGCGAGCGAATCCAGGAATACACCAACGCCGGCGTTGATACCCCGCTGCTTCTGCCCCGCCTCGAAGCGTTCCATCAGACAGTCGAGTCCCTAGCTCCGCTATAATGCTCATATTCCAGAGCGACACACCTTATCCGCAATGCTAAAATGGACGAAATAGAGTTGACGAATCCCAACATACGAGAACACATGAATCGCGAGGACAACGATGACTACCAGAACCGCGACACGGCGCGACCCGCTGCCCGACCCGCCGCGAGACCATGATTCCATGCAGCAACTCCCGTTCATCGCCATGGTGCTGTTCGTTCTGAGGATATACTTCTCTCATCGTTCCGACGTTCTGGTGAACGGCGAAGGCTACCTATGCCTCGATACCAGGATTCGCCCGGGCCAGCTAAAGCCTGACTGCGTGGTCGCGTTCGGCGTGGACCCCATAGCCATAGAAGAACGGAACGGATACGTGATCAACGAGGTTGGCAAGCCGCCCGACTTCGTTCTCGAAATCGGATCCGCCAGCACCGGAGTGGCCGACTACACCACCAAGCGCGACGGGTACGCGAACTACGGCGTCACCGAATACTGGCGGTTCGACCCTAGCGGCGGCAAATACCACGACCGCCCTCTCGCGGGCGATACCCTGGTGGAGGGCCGGTACCGGCCAATCCAGATAAACGTCGAGTCAGGCGTACACTGGGGACATAGCGCCGTACTGGGACTCGACCTTTACTGGCAGGACGGAGACCTCCGCTTCTACAACCCAGCCACGTCCGAGTTCCTCCCCACCTTCTTCGAGGTGGTAGGCGAACGAGACGCCATGCGAGAAGAATTGGACGCTGAAAGAGCCATGCGCCTCACGGCCGAGGCCGAAACAAGTGTACTGAGAGAACGCATCCGACAGCTCGAATCGGACTCCCAATAGCCGATCCATTCATCCACGCCAGTCAAAGGAACCCTATACGAGCACCCCCTTGCTGATGACTGATAATCCAATACTGAAATCTATGAACCAAGTCCAAAAAATGTTTGGAAATCCAGTTGGCTATGGTATAATAGTCACTGGCGAGTGGCCGTAACGTGACTTCAAGGATCACGCTCTACGCCCCGCCCCGTTTGATCGAACCTTGGTTGAACCTTAGCGTGGAGCGATATCCTTGGACCCGCGAGAATCGTCACATTCTCGTCGCGACGACAGCTATGCTGTTGACGTGGCGATTCATCCTCAGTCTTCTCAAGCCGACGCGCCCCCGGCGGAACTGGTCGTTGATACCGATTCGACCAGCCAGCCCCAGGACGTAGCCAGTCTTGTTAGCGCGCCCGTCCCCGAAGAAGCCGTCGGACAGCCTTCGCATAACGTAGCCGGCCTTGTTCAAGCCGAACCCGCGCATGACCCTGAATCCGCTCTCGAAGAGGTCAAGAACATGATCTCGGCAGAGTCCCCGGAAGCGGAACTCACCGGGGCCGTTCAACTCGAATCCGACGTGTCGCAGACCGTCGTTCCGACCCGGCGCAGGCTCTTTCCGAAGGTTCACGCGCCCCGCGTACGACCGCCGCGGATCCAGACGCGCCTCCACACGTTCGACTCTTTCCGCTACCGCGACTACATCTTCATCTGGCTCGCGACCATGTTTTCCTCTGGCGGGTTCTGGCTCCAGCAGGTCATCGTCGGCTGGCTGACATACGAAGTCACCGACTCCGCCTTCTGGACGAGCGTCGCGCTCGGACTGGACGCGCTGCCGATACTCTTCGTCGGCCCGGTCGGCGGCCTACTGGTCGACAACTTCGACCGCAGAAAGCTCATGGCCTTCATATACGGCTACCAGGCGGTCGTCACTCTCACATTCTCGGTTGTCGTACTGACCGGAAACCTACAGGCATGGCACATATTCGCCTTCATATTCTTCATGGGCCTCGCATGGGTCGTCACCGATCCGGCGCGGATGTCGCTCATTTCCAACATCGTGCCAAGAGAGAGCCTGGTGAACGCCTTCGCCCTCAACTCCATGGCCTTCAGCGTAACCCGTCTCGCCACCCCCGCCGTGGGTGGCGTACTCATAGCGGTCGCCGGCGCTGGCCCGGCCCTGCTCGTGCAGGCCGCGCTCCAGATCGGAGCGGTGGCCGCCGCGCTCAGCCTTCGCGTCGTTACGCTCCCCAAGCCGCGCATGAGCTTCGCCTCAGTGCGCGACGGACTGCTTGAAGGAGTCCGATACGTCCTCAACACGCCGCTGCTGCTTGGACTCTTCGCGCTAAACGCCCTGCCCGCCATGCTGATCATGCCCTCGGTCAACGGCCTCATGCCGGTGTACGCCGCCGAGGTCTTCAATGTGGACGCCAAAGGGCTTGGGTTGCTGGTGTCCGCGTTCGGAGCGGGTTCAACGCTCGGCACATTCGCGCTCGCGTCCATGGGAGACATCAAGGCCAAGGGCATCGCCCTGATTTGCGGCATTATCGTAACCGCGATAACCACGCTGCTCTTCTCGGTCAACTCTTTCTTCCCGACAGCCTACTTGAATCTGATGATAATAAGCGCGGCGATGATGATGTACTTCTCCGTCACCAGCGCGGTGGTGCAAGGTACAGTCCCGGACGAATTCAGAGGCAGGGTGACAGGACTCTACATGATTACCTGGGGCCTCTTCCCGCTGGGCAGCCTACTGGCCGGATGGCTTGCCGAGAACCTGGGAGTGCAGCAAGCTACGCAGATTACCTCCGGCGTCATGCTTCTGCTTCTGGCCTTCGCCGCCTGGAAATTCCGCTCCCTCTGGCGTATGCGATAGCGCCGATCACATACCAGTTCCATAGGGGCGTCCCTCGTGGGCGCCCCCCCAGCCGTGGCGGATGCGATAGACTCGCCTAGTCCATCGCCTTCGATTCCCGCCACAGCGCTTCCTTCGCGTCCATATCCAGCGACTCGAAATCCTGCCCTCGTTCCCGCGCCAGACGCTCCATACTCACGAACCGCGAGTAGAACTTGCCGTTCGACTGGCGCAGCGCCGTCTCAGCCTGTATCCCCAGCCAGCGGCTCGCGTTCACCAGCGAGAACAGCAGATCGCCCAATTCCGCCTCGCGCTCCGCGTCCGACTCCGCCGACTCCAGTTCACTAAGCTCTTCCGCCACCTTCGCTATCACGCCATCGTAGTCGTCCCAGTCGAACCCCATCCTTGCCGCCCGTCCCTGTACCGCCTGCGCGTATGCCAGCGCCGGCATAGCCTTCGGCACCCCGTCCAGGATTGACCTGTCCGTTCCTTTCATCTCCTCCCGCTTGATCTGGTCCCAGCGAACGCCCACCTGCCCGCTGTCCTCGGCGACGACATCACCGAACACGTGCGGATGCCGACGTACCAACTTCTCGATAGCCACCGCGAACACATCCTCTCCCGAGAACGCGCCCGACTCTTCCGCTATCTGGATTATCGAAACGGCGTGGAACAGCACGTCCCCAAGCTCCTCCACCACCTTGGCGTCATCCCCCTCCTCGATGGCCTCCACCAGTTCGTAGCACTCTTCCAGAAACAGGTGCTTCAGCGAATCCGGCGTCTGCTCCCTGTCCCAGGGACAGCCGTCCGGCCCGCGCAGCCGCGCCGCCAGATCCCTCATCCCCTCGAAACTGCTCGCGAAAGTGTCCTTCTGGCTCAAGATAAGCATTCCTCACTTTAGGTAGCGCGGCCCATGTAGAACCACCCCAAAATCATCTGTCCCATACTAGCACAGCGACCCGACTGCAACGCGACCGCGAATCGTAGCCGCCACTCACCGTATGATATAGTTACCGCGCCATGAGACCCCACACCGCCATACCCCGCCCCCTCAAGATACTGATAGCCGCGCTCTTCATCGCGCTCGTTCCCATATTCCTCATTGCCGTCAGCGTTCGCTGGGTCATCAACTTCCCGCCCCTATATTCCTACGGATTCGACCGGTATGACATCCCGCGTCGAACCGGGATAGAGCGCGCCGAACTTATCTCCGCCGGGAAGCAGATACGCGACTACTTCAACAACGACGAGGAATACCTGGCGGTCAGAGTCGTCGTGAGAGGAATCCGGTATCCGAACCTCTACAACGAGCGCGAAGTTCTGCACATGAAAGACGTCAAGGCGCTGGTGCGGGGAGTGTATCGCGTCTCCGAACTCGCCGGCCTCTACCTGCTCGCCGGCCTGGTCGGCGGCTTCGCTATATGGGGACGTCGGTTCGCGCCGTCCGCCGCGCGCCTGACAGGGTGGGGAGGCTGGGCCACCGTCGGCCTTCTCGTCGTAACCGGCCTCGCTATGACCGTCGGATTCGACCGCCTCTTTCTCGCCTTCCACCTCATCAGCTTCACCAACGACCTATGGCAGCTCGACCCCAGGCGCGACTACCTGATAGCCATGTTCCCCGAGGCGTTCTTCTTCACCGCGACCATCCTCATAATCGCGTCCGTGACATTCCTGTCCGTCTGCCTGATAATAGCTTCCTGGATAATCAGAAAGAAGTTCCAACCCGGCGCAGCGCCTGAGTCCTCCGAAGAAGTCCTATCTTCCGCGAGCGCTCCGGCCCAAAGCCGACTTATCCAATAGACAAGAGGTGAACTAATGCCAGTAACAGGACTCGACGTGAAATTCCGGCGCGCACTCGCCGACGGCCGTTCATGGGGCGACGTTGGCCCCTACGAGGAGATACGCGGAACGCTGCGATTCGCCATTGACCCCACGAGCGAGGCCAACGAACGCATCACCGACGTCGCTCTCGCCCCCACCAACGCCGGCGGCAGGGTCGAGTTTTCGTCCGACGTATCCATAATGATGCCCGTTGACCGCTCCAAAGGCAGCGGACGCCTGATGCTGGACGTCGTGAACCGGGGCAACCGAGTCGCGCTCCCGAACTTCAACCGCTCATCTCGCCTCGCCATAGACGCCGACACCCCCGAGGACGCCGACGTTGACATAGGCGACGGCTTCCTCATGGAGCGCGGCTACACCGTTGTCGCCTGCGGCTGGCAGGGAGACACCCCCGCCCTCGACGCGCTCATCACGATGAACGGGCCGGACGCGATAGACGCCGACGGCAAACCCCTCACCGGCAAGGTCTATACCCAGCTCCAGAGCGTCCAGGACACCCACAACTTCCTGCTCTCCGACAAGGGACACCGCGCCTATCCCGCCTACGACATGGACGAAACCGACGCCCGCCTCGAAGTCCGAGATATGCCGAACGGCCCGGCGAGCCTCGTACCGCGAGCCTTCTGGCGTTTCGGCAGAATAGAGGACGACGGCGGCTACGTCCCAGACCCCAACTACATCTGCTCCGAGCGCAAATTCGAGAAGGGGCGGCTGTACCAGTTAGTCCATACTACCATCGGCGCGCCCGTCCGCGGTCTCAGCTTCGCCGCGCTCAGGGACTGCGTATCCTGGTTCAAGCACGGCTCAGCCAACTCCGAGTCCCCCATCCCCATCAGCTACGCCTACGCCTACGGACGCTCCCAGACCGGACGCTTCCTGCGTACCTTCATCTACAATGACCTCAACCGCGACGAGAAGGGCAGGGACGCGCTCGACGGCATCATCGCCAACGTCGCCGGGGGCATGAGAGGCGAGTTCAACCAGCGTTTCGGCCAGAACTCCAAGGACCGGAATAATATGCTCACCCAGCTATTCCCGTTCGCCAGCGTCCCGCAGACCGACCCTGAAACTGGCGTGACCGACTCGCTCCATCGCAGGCTGGACGAGCGCGGCTCCGACCTTCGCGTCTTCTACACCAACACCTCAGCTGAGTACCACCGGGGCGACGCCTCCCTGGTACACACCGACCCCGACGGAACGACCGACGTAGAACACGGCCCCAAAGTCCGAGTCTATCACTTCACCGGCCACCGAGCACGGCACTGGAACATGGCCCCCGACCGACTCCTCCGACTCCGGCGAGGGCATAAGCCGCACACAGAACATCCGCAGCGTGATTGACTACGCCCCGCTGCTCAGGGCCTGCCTCGAAAACCTAGACCGCTGGGTAGCCGAGGGTGTAGAGCCGCCGCCAAGCAAGCATCCCAGGATTGACGACGGCACCGCCGTCCCGACGCGCAAGCTCCGCGACACCTACGACGCCATCCCCTGCTCCAACTACCCGCGCCGCCACCCGCTGCCCCACCGCCGCGACTACGCGCTGCGGGATGATGTCGAGCAGGTCACCAAGCTGCCCCCCGACATGGGCAAGGTCTTCGGCTCCCTCGTACCCGACGTGGACTCCGACGGCAATGAGGTCGCCGGAATAACGCTGCCCGAGATAGCCGTGCCTCTCGCCGCGCACACCGGCTGGTCGCTCAGACACCCCGACATCGGCGGCGACACCCAGCCCCTCATGTTCGCCGGAGGCACGATTCCCTTCGCTCCCGACAAGCCAACCCGCCAATCCACCGGAGACCCGCGCCCTTCCATCGCCGAACGCTACGCATCCAAAGAACAATACCTGTCCCGCGTCCGAGACGCCGCCCAGGAACTGGTCAAAGACCGCTACCTGCTGGAACAGGACATACCTGTCTGCCTCCAACAGGCCGCCAAGTTCTGGGACCACTTCACCGCGAAGCCTGCCTGATAACTGACAAATGAACGGAGTCCCATCCATGCACTACCAGCACGAACGAACCTACGGCGCAAGAATCTCCGACGACTGGACCTTCCGCGGT